>NZ_CP136696.1:0-8550 GCF_032923285.1 Cobetia amphilecti | reverse complement strand
GTCAGGTGCCGTGCGTACCGGCACTTCAAGGCCATAGATCAGGTGGGCATGACCGTTGTCGGGGTTCTGCGCAACGATCGTGGGCGGTGGCGCCCCCCGGTCGTACCAATCCAGCACGGCGCCGTTCCGGTCGATGTCATAGACCAGCCAGTAGCAGTGCGTCGGGCCGTTGAACTGGATATAGCGAGAGGTCAGAGCTTTCTGGACGTCTCGGATGCGCAAACCATCACCAAAGCGGTCGGTGTGGTAGGGCTTACGGGGCAGCCGCTGGCGAAAAAGTGCCAGATTCGACGGCTGCGGGCCTTGGCAGGCCGCTGCGGATTGGGTCACAATGTCCTCATTGGGTAGCGCCTCACCCCCTTCGGTCGCCAAACTTACGGGGGGTGGGGCGTTCTTGTATCCATTACATGCTCATGCCGCGATCATTCCCACGGTCACGCGCTTTCCTTGTGTGTTGTTTTAACGTCTCTTTGCCTCTGGCGTCCAGCGCTTCACGCTCTCGTTCAAGCCCTCGACCTGCTCGCTCAAGGCTGTGACCTGCTTCGCGAGTCGCTCGGTTCTCTCGCTCTTCGCTCTGCTCAAGCTCAAGACTTGCTCGCCCAAGTGCTTCACTTGCTCCCCCAGGGCTCGATTGTCCTGCCGTGTTACCTCGAACATTTCCTGCAAACTCGCGTAGGCGCTCTCCCACTCTTGCAGCTGCTTGCTGTAGTCGCTCTGCAATTGCTCGAAAGCCCGTAGTAGCTCGCGCTCCAGATCCGTCATCGTCTAGTACCCGTCCAGAATGAGGTATTTGTCGTCCCCGTTGCTGTAGCTCCCGCCGTCTTCGTCGATCTTCGCGCAAAGCCTCTTGTTCTCGCCGCAGTAAGTCAGCGTGATCTTGCTCCCCTCGGCTTCTAGCGTCTCCAGCGTCCGGTTGTAGCTGGCGATCTGTTCGACCTGGTGCGTGATGTACTTGCCCATCAGGGCGCTCGCTCCCGCTGCCAAGAGCCCAATCATGACCAGCGGAATCGCGATGAACATCCAGCTTTTGAGCGCGGTGCGCTGCAATCGCTGGTTCTGGGCGCGGATAGCGTCTCTGGTTCTCTTCTCGCTTGCGCTCAACTCCGACAGCAAGGCGTTCTCGTGCTTCTCGAAAGCGCTCTGTACGGCCTTCTCGGTATTCTCGGCTCGCTCTGTCGATTTCTGCTCGAAGGCTGCTGCCAACTTCGAAATCTCGCTCATACAACTTCCCCCGTAATCGTATCGGCTTGCCGCCCTCCGGATCGGCCACGCTGATGCTGCTCTTGGTCTGGCGCGTCACTTCAAAGCCTGTGCCTTCCAATGCACGCACTACCCCGTCCCGATTCGTTACTTCGCCTTCTGCGGCCAATCGCAACAGGCCATCAGTGATCTGGCGCTGTGCCGTCGCGCGCTCGCGTGGCAGGTTGGAAGGCGTCGTGAGGGCCCTCTGATTGGCCGGATCGTCTGGGTCGTGGAAGTTGTAGCGAGCGTTCGTCACGGTCTTCCAGGCATCGACACGCGGCCTGTCGGCCCTGTCGTAATAGGGCTGAAGGCGCTTACCACTGGTCAGCTCGACATTGGGAATCACGAAGTTCAGCTCTACGCGGCCCTTGTCGGCGTGTTCGACCCAAAGGCAGTCGTACTGATCGGCATCGAGACCGGGCATCAGCGCCTTCTCGAAGGAGTCCATGATCTCGCGCTTGGCCTTCTCACTGATCCGGCTCTCTTGGAAGGACAGGACGCCAGAGGTGTAGCGCTTGGCGTACTGGCTGCCGTCAATCAGCGCCTCGGTCTGCTCAGGGGATCCACGGAGCACCCAAGCGTCCTCACGGTCATTGTTCCTGCCCAGCAGGTACCCGACAGGCCCAGAGCCTGCTCCGGTGCCTCTGGCGTGGAATTTGACGATCACCGGTGCATGGCCCTGAGTTCGGAGAGTTCACGCTCTACGGCAGCCAATGCGGCGACCACGGCGACACGATCCAGCCCTGCCCAGTCACCGGTATTCACCTTGCGGGCGATCTGGTTCAGGTTGTTGCCGATACCTGCGAGCTGGCGCAGCAATGCAGGGTCGGCCGGTTCTGCTTTCTTCGTCTGGCGTACCCAATCCCCATCGGGGTTCAGGCATTGCTCGCGCATCCATTCGGCAAGGCGGGCCTTCGGACAGCGCCACTTGAGCGTTTCATGCTCCTCGGCACTCACCCGCACCTTGATGATCTTGTCCCGCGCCGGCTCACTCATCCTCGTCGTCTCCACATATCCAGACACAGCCAATCGCCAACGCCTCATCGTGGTTGAGGCAATGTTCCTGGCTAACCACGTCATCACCTCTCAGGCACACCAGCCACAACCCATCCGACCGATGCTCGATACGGTAGTCCCGCTCCACGATGCCGCCTCCTGGGGGTTGCCCGAGCCGTCGATCATGATGCGCCCGAAGGGAGCGAAATGGTCGGCGGATACGGGGGGTGTTGGGGGGCGTAGCCCCCTGACCCAGCTCACAGAGAGACCACCCAAGCGAAGCGCAGGGAGGGCCCTCTGTGTATGCTGGCTTATATTAATTTCGCGTTCAAGGGAAGAATCATGTCTTAGTGGAATAAATAGGATGGCGGCACAGAAGACAGCAAGCCGCCATCAACCACAGGAAAGACAACATGAAGGACGTACTCAAACGGATAATCGCAAGCACAACGGCCAGAGCTATCATCGAGATACTGAAAAGGCTTTGGGACGATTCAGGCCACTGACGCCTCGCTACGCTCGTTGTCGGACACCGAACCTCACGAATCGAGTTCGTTACGGTACGGCGTCGGGGGTAAACCAAAGAAGCCCTTAGGATGGTCAGCAAAAGGCTCAGAACACCACCCCAAGGGCTATTATCTGATATGGCTTGTTTGGATCACCTTGAGCGACGTACGTATTCGCGGTGCTGGAAAAGATCAAAATTGGCCCAGCAGCTCGCTGCGACCCCTGAGCCAAAGTGTTTTAGCCCCACCTGAATCACTTTGATTCCTTTTGATGCCAGATGGTCGGCAGCGGGAGCCATATCTGAATCCTGACTAACCAGCAAAGCAATGTCATACGATTTATCGAGCCCAAGACGGAGCATATCTACAGCTAGAAGCGTATCCACCCCCTTCTCCTGTGAGAATTTCCTCTGATCCCCGCAATGCGCGCAGGTATCCATTTCATTGTGGCAAGCAGGGCACACTGCAGGGCGCTTAGGGCGCCGATCCAGACAGAAGACTCGTATTCCAGGCTTATTATCTAAAGTTTTTTTCACGAAATTTCTATAAGAACTTTCTCTTGGATTATTTGGATCTGTTGACGTGTAAATCCTTGTTTCTTCATAAGTCATATCGAGTTTTTCATCTGTGGGCGATGCATGGATAGCCGCGAGCTCCGTCAGCTTTGGGCCAAGCTGAAACCAGTCGATCTCAAACCTATGATTCCCGAGCTCACCTGCGGACAGCCCATTGGCTAAACCATCTTGCTGCTGGAGGGTCACCTGTAGGTTCCAGTAGTCTACAAAAACCATTGCACGCATGAAAAAAACCCCTATAATCTGCTCTATTAATACCTACCCAGACGATTCTGGGTTGCATATATGCCTAGGGGCCCTTACGGGGCCCCTTTATTTTTTCTGTCTTGTAAGTACCGAAAGACAGTTGAAGCACTGACACCTAGCTTCTCCGCTATACTCCGGTTGCTCATTCCAGAGTTTTTTAGTGTGACGACACTCTCGTAAACATCTGATTTTAAAAGATTTTTACCCAAGGGTCTCCCGCCGCCACGAGACGCCTTCCCCCCAGCTCTACCTCGCTCAGCCTGCAATGCACGGAACCCGTCATCGCTAAGATTCCGATGCGTCCACTTGGCCACACTTTTCGCCGTAGCCCGCACCTCGTTTTCAGATAGCGGAGACTCGAAGTCGTTGTAGGCGCGGGCGCGGGTCAAAACGGCCTCGTACCAGCGATCTGCATCCGGCCAGCCCTGGCGTATGGCTTTGTAGGCCCATAGGCGGAGCTTCTCGAACAGGGTGCAGTTCCGGCCTAATCCGTAGTCGGGAAGGCGCTTACGGCGGTCTGAGTAGCTGTTGAGGTCTAGCCAGCTATCCAGATCACCCAGCGTGTAGAGCCGTGTTTCCCACTCAGTGACGCGCCAATGGGGATGCAGGGGGTTTTTACAGACGAGGCCGGCATAGCCAATGTCGGCCCCCAGAATGTCTCTGAGCGCGCAATCTACGGCGGCTGCGTAGCGAAGCGGGCCAGATTTCCCGTCAGGTGCCGTGCGTACCGGCACTTCAAGGCCATAGATCAGGTGGGCATGACCGTTGTCGGGGTTCTGCGCAACGATCGTGGGCGGTGGCGCCCCCCGGTCGTACCAATCCAGCACGGCGCCGTTCCGGTCGATGTCATAGACCAGCCAGTAGCAGTGCGTCGGGCCGTTGAACTGGATATAGCGAGAGGTCAGAGCTTTCTGGACGTCTCGGATGCGCAAACCATCACCAAAGCGGTCGGTGTGGTAGGGCTTACGGGGCAGCCGCTGGCGAAAAAGTGCCAGATTCGACGGCTGCGGGCCTTGGCAGGCCGCTGCGGATTGGGTCACAATGTCCTCATTGGGTAGCGCCTCACCCCCTTCGGTCGCCAAACTTACGGGGGGTGGGGCGTTCTTGTATCCATTACATGCTCATGCCGCGATCATTCCCACGGTCACGCGCTTTCCTTGTGTGTTGTTTTAACGTCTCTTTGCCTCTGGCGTCCAGCGCTTCACGCTCTCGTTCAAGCCCTCGACCTGCTCGCTCAAGGCTGTGACCTGCTTCGCGAGTCGCTCGGTTCTCTCGCTCTTCGCTCTGCTCAAGCTCAAGACTTGCTCGCCCAAGTGCTTCACTTGCTCCCCCAGGGCTCGATTGTCCTGCCGTGTTACCTCGAACATTTCCTGCAAACTCGCGTAGGCGCTCTCCCACTCTTGCAGCTGCTTGCTGTAGTCGCTCTGCAATTGCTCGAAAGCCCGTAGTAGCTCGCGCTCCAGATCCGTCATCGTCTAGTACCCGTCCAGAATGAGGTATTTGTCGTCCCCGTTGCTGTAGCTCCCGCCGTCTTCGTCGATCTTCGCGCAAAGCCTCTTGTTCTCGCCGCAGTAAGTCAGCGTGATCTTGCTCCCCTCGGCTTCTAGCGTCTCCAGCGTCCGGTTGTAGCTGGCGATCTGTTCGACCTGGTGCGTGATGTACTTGCCCATCAGGGCGCTCGCTCCCGCTGCCAAGAGCCCAATCATGACCAGCGGAATCGCGATGAACATCCAGCTTTTGAGCGCGGTGCGCTGCAATCGCTGGTTCTGGGCGCGGATAGCGTCTCTGGTTCTCTTCTCGCTTGCGCTCAACTCCGACAGCAAGGCGTTCTCGTGCTTCTCGAAAGCGCTCTGTACGGCCTTCTCGGTATTCTCGGCTCGCTCTGTCGATTTCTGCTCGAAGGCTGCTGCCAACTTCGAAATCTCGCTCATACAACTTCCCCCGTAATCGTATCGGCTTGCCGCCCTCCGGATCGGCCACGCTGATGCTGCTCTTGGTCTGGCGCGTCACTTCAAAGCCTGTGCCTTCCAATGCACGCACTACCCCGTCCCGATTCGTTACTTCGCCTTCTGCGGCCAATCGCAACAGGCCATCAGTGATCTGGCGCTGTGCCGTCGCGCGCTCGCGTGGCAGGTTGGAAGGCGTCGTGAGGGCCCTCTGATTGGCCGGATCGTCTGGGTCGTGGAAGTTGTAGCGAGCGTTCGTCACGGTCTTCCAGGCATCGACACGCGGCCTGTCGGCCCTGTCGTAATAGGGCTGAAGGCGCTTACCACTGGTCAGCTCGACATTGGGAATCACGAAGTTCAGCTCTACGCGGCCCTTGTCGGCGTGTTCGACCCAAAGGCAGTCGTACTGATCGGCATCGAGACCGGGCATCAGCGCCTTCTCGAAGGAGTCCATGATCTCGCGCTTGGCCTTCTCACTGATCCGGCTCTCTTGGAAGGACAGGACGCCAGAGGTGTAGCGCTTGGCGTACTGGCTGCCGTCAATCAGCGCCTCGGTCTGCTCAGGGGATCCACGGAGCACCCAAGCGTCCTCACGGTCATTGTTCCTGCCCAGCAGGTACCCGACAGGCCCAGAGCCTGCTCCGGTGCCTCTGGCGTGGAATTTGACGATCACCGGTGCATGGCCCTGAGTTCGGAGAGTTCACGCTCTACGGCAGCCAATGCGGCGACCACGGCGACACGATCCAGCCCTGCCCAGTCACCGGTATTCACCTTGCGGGCGATCTGGTTCAGGTTGTTGCCGATACCTGCGAGCTGGCGCAGCAATGCAGGGTCGGCCGGTTCTGCTTTCTTCGTCTGGCGTACCCAATCCCCATCGGGGTTCAGGCATTGCTCGCGCATCCATTCGGCAAGGCGGGCCTTCGGACAGCGCCACTTGAGCGTTTCATGCTCCTCGGCACTCACCCGCACCTTGATGATCTTGTCCCGCGCCGGCTCACTCATCCTCGTCGTCTCCACATATCCAGACACAGCCAATCGCCAACGCCTCATCGTGGTTGAGGCAATGTTCCTGGCTAACCACGTCATCACCTCTCAGGCACACCAGCCACAACCCATCCGACCGATGCTCGATACGGTAGTCCCGCTCCACGATGCCGCCTCCTGGGGGTTGCCCGAGCCGTCGATCATGATGCGCCCGAAGGGAGCGAAATGGTCGGCGGATACGGGGGGTGTTGGGGGGCGTAGCCCCCTGACCCAGCTCACAGAGAGACCACCCAAGCGAAGCGCAGGGAGGGCCCTCTGTGTATGCTGGCTTATATTAATTTCGCGTTCAAGGGAAGAATCATGTCTTAGTGGAATAAATAGGATGGCGGCACAGAAGACAGCAAGCCGCCATCAACCACAGGAAAGACAACATGAAGGACGTACTCAAACGGATAATCGCAAGCACAACGGCCAGAGCTATCATCGAGATACTGAAAAGGCTTTGGGACGATTCAGGCCACTGACGCCTCGCTACGCTCGTTGTCGGACACCGAACCTCACGAATCGAGTTCGTTACGGTACGGCGTCGGGGGTAAACCAAAGAAGCCCTTAGGATGGTCAGCAAAAGGCTCAGAACACCACCCCAAGGGCTATTATCTGATATGGCTTGTTTGGATCACCTTGAGCGACGTACGTATTCGCGGTGCTGGAAAAGATCAAAATTGGCCCAGCAGCTCGCTGCGACCCCTGAGCCAAAGTGTTTTAGCCCCACCTGAATCACTTTGATTCCTTTTGATGCCAGATGGTCGGCAGCGGGAGCCATATCTGAATCCTGACTAACCAGCAAAGCAATGTCATACGATTTATCGAGCCCAAGACGGAGCATATCTACAGCTAGAAGCGTATCCACCCCCTTCTCCTGTGAGAATTTCCTCTGATCCCCGCAATGCGCGCAGGTATCCATTTCATTGTGGCAAGCAGGGCACACTGCAGGGCGCTTAGGGCGCCGATCCAGACAGAAGACTCGTATTCCAGGCTTATTATCTAAAGTTTTTTTCACGAAATTTCTATAAGAACTTTCTCTTGGATTATTTGGATCTGTTGACGTGTAAATCCTTGTTTCTTCATAAGTCATATCGAGTTTTTCATCTGTGGGCGATGCATGGATAGCCGCGAGCTCCGTCAGCTTTGGGCCAAGCTGAAACCAGTCGATCTCAAACCTATGATTCCCGAGCTCACCTGCGGACAGCCCATTGGCTAAACCATCTTGCTGCTGGAGGGTCACCTGTAGGTTCCAGTAGTCTACAAAAACCATTGCACGCATGAAAAAAACCCCTATAATCTGCTCTATTAATACCTACCCAGACGATTCTGGGTTGCATATATGCCTAGGGGCCCTTACGGGGCCCCTTTATTTTTTCTGTCTTGTAAGTACCGAAAGACAGTTGAAGCACTGACACCTAGCTTCTCCGCTATACTCCGGTTGCTCATTCCAGAGTTTTTTAGTGTGACGACACTCTCGTAAACATCTGATTTTAAAAGATTTTTACCCAAGGGTCTCCCGCCGCCACGAGACGCCTTCCCCCCAGCTCTACCTCGCTCAGCCTGCAATGCACGGAACCCGTCATCGCTAAGATTCCGATGCGTCCACTTGGCCACACTTTTCGCCGTAGCCCGCACCTCGTTTTCAGATAGCGGAGACTCGAAGTCGTTGTAGGCGCGGGCGCGGGTCAAAACGGCCTCGTACCAGCGATCTGCATCCGGCCAGCCCTGGCGTATGGCTTTGTAGGCCCATAGGCGGAGCTTCTCGAACAGGGTGCAGTTCCGGCCTAATCCGTAGTCGGGAAGGCGCTTACGGCGGTCTGAGTAGCTGTTGAGGTCTAGCCAGCTATCCAGATCACCCAGCGTGTAGAGCCGTGTTTCCCACTCAGTGACGCGCCAATGGGGATGCAGGGGGTTTTTACAGACGAGGCCGGCATAGCCAATGTCGGCCCCCAGAATGTCTCTGAGCGCGCAATCTACGGCGGCTGCGTAGCGAAGCGGGCCAGATTTCCC